>JAPPMM010000044.1 GCA_028819075.1 Gammaproteobacteria bacterium | reverse complement strand
GCGAAGGCGGCACCGGCGCGAGGGCGTATGCCGAGGCTGTCGGCGTGTATCTGGCGTTAGGTGTGGATCGTCTCGCCGACTATCAGTCTTCGATCTCTACTTGGATTGTCAGCCTCCAAGCAATTCGGAATACATTCGCGCGCCAAGCGATTCCAATGACTTGGGACTTCGCAGAGGGAAACCCGTTGTCCTCCTCTACGGGGAGCTTCGCCTCCCTGCTGCGCTGGGTCGAGAAGGCGTTGGCGGCAACCCATTCTGTCGCGCCCGGCATTGCCATCCAGGCAGACGCATCGGCACAGCGGTTGACCTCGGCCAAGGTGGTATCGACGGACCCACCCTACTACGACAACATCGGTTACGCGGACCTGTCCGACTTCTTCTATCTGTGGCTCCGTCGTGCCCTGAAGCCCGTGTTCCCGAAGTTGTTTGGCACCTTGGCTGTGCCCAAAGCCGAAGAGTTAGTGGCCACGCCGTATCGACACGGGAGCCGAGCGGCGGCGGAGGATTTTTTCCTCAGCGGGATGACCAATGCTCTGCGGCAGCTCGCGATACGGACCCACCCCGGCTTTCCGATCACCGTCTATTACGCCTTCAAGCAGTCGGAGACGAGGGGCAGCGCAGGAACGGCCAGCACTGGATGGGAGACTTTCTTAGACGCAGTGATCCGCTCGGGCTTCACGATCACCGGTACATGGCCAGTCCGCACCGAACGAAGTGAACGTCCGGTGGGAACCGGCACTAACGCCCTCGCCTCCAGCATCGTCTTGGTGTGCCGACACCGGCTTACAGACGCTCCCCTAGCCAGCAGCCGCGAGTTCCGCACCGCGCTCCGTTCCGAACTCCCAGCCGCCCTGTCGGTCATGAGGTCAGGAAACATTGCACCGGTCGACCTCGCCCAGGCCGCCATCGGGCCGGGTATGGCCGTATACACCCGGTACGGGAGGTCACAGTCACATGCGGGAAGGCGCTTGCCTGTCCGGCCGAGGTGCTCGGATGAGTTTCTATCGTCCCTGCCAAGCGTGGCGGCTGCCGGTCCAAAGAGGGTAGGTGTCGATGCCGGTTGGCGTTCGCGTGTCCGACGCAGCTACAGAATGGGTGCCCGTCCTTCGTGGTCGCCAGGCTTGAGGCGTTGGTCCGAGGGACGTAAACGATTGCGCCGTGTCCATCGGGCATCCTTCAACGGCGACTCCGTGATGCCTTGAAGCTCGAAGATCTCCAACACTCCGAAGTAGGGGGTATTGATCCCGAGGGGCCGGTCACGGTGGTCGCCACGAAGTGGTTGGGATCACACGCTGTTGAGGTTGCCTACCGGACTCTTGCCGGCGATGAAGCCACCAAGACCCTGTACCGGAGCGACGAAGAGGACCTCGAAGCTCACTCCGTTTCTCGTCCCTGGGCCTTCGACGCCGACGGTGCCCTGTTTCGTCTCGTGTCCGAGGCTCAACGCATACGCCTCGCCCATCTCTTCGATCCGCTCCTCGCCGTGCATACTTCGCTCGTCGAGCCTCTCCCCCACCAGATCACGGCGGTCTACGAGGAGATGCTCCCGCGCCAGCCGCTTCGCTTCCTCTTGGCCGACGATCCAGGCAGCGGCAAGACGATCATGGCGGGACTCTTGATGAAGGAGTTGATCGCGCGGGGCGATCTTGAGCGCTGTCTGGTGGTCTGTCCCGGCAGCTTGGCCGAGCAGTGGCAGGAGGAGCTTGAGACCCGCTTCCAGCTTGCCTTTGCACTATACGGAAGCGAGTCGCTCCGAGCTTCTGGCCCGGACAACTGGTTCGAGAAGAACGACCTGGTGATCGCACGTCTCGACATGCTGTCCCGCAGCGAGGAGGTCAAGCAGCTTCTCCAAGCACCGGATTGCCGCTGGGATCTCGTCGTGTGCGACGAGGCACACAAGATGTCAGCGACCTATTTCGGTCGGAAGGTACGGTACACGAAGCGCTACCGGTTGGGACAACTCCTTGGTCGCCTGACCAGACATTTCCTTCTCATGACTGCCACGCCCCACAACGGCAAGGAAGACGACTTCCAGCTGTTCATGGCCCTCTTGGACGGGGACCGGTTCGAGGGCCGCTTCCGAAGCGGTGTTCATCGAACGGACATTTCCGATCTCATGCGCCGCATGGTGAAGGAGGAGTTGCTCAAGTTCGACGGCACCCCGCTCTTCCCCGAGCGCCGCGCTTACACCGTCCCGTACAGACTTTCCGCAGCCGAGGCCTCCCTGTATGACGCAGTGAGCCGGTATGTGCGAGACGAGTTCAATCGCGCCGACAACTTGGACGGCGGGAAGCGGACTACCGTCGGCTTTGCGCTCACGGTTCTCCAGCGTCGGCTCGCGTCTTCGCCCCAGGCCATCCATCGTTCGCTGCGGAGACGCCGACGACGCCTTGAGGGCCGGGCCAACGAACTCGACGACTTTCTCCGGGACGCGAAGAGCGGCGGCGAGCCCCTGTTCGCTGGTCCTAGCTTGGGCGTTGAAGAGCTGGAGGATCTGGAAGACGCGCCCGAGGGCGAATTCGAGGCTGCGGAAGCCGAGGTACTCGACCAAGCCACGGCCGCACGATCCATCGGCGAACTGCGTGCCGAAGTCGAGACGCTCCGAGCACTTGAGCAAATGGCCCGCCAGGTTTTGGACCGTAGTGACGACACCAAGTGGCGCGAGCTTGCCGGTCTCTTGGACCAGGTACTCGCGTCGGCATTCAGGATTGGCAAGCCTCCCAATGCAGGCAGCGCGGACCAGGTGTCGGCTCCGCAGCCTTCGCCCGGCCAGAAGCTCGTGATCTTCACCGAGCATAGGGACACGCTTGACTACCTTTATGACCGGATCACGACCTTGATCGGGCGACCCGAAGCGGTCGTCGCGATTCATGGCGGGCTCAACCGTGGGGACAGGCTCAAGGCGCAGGACGCCTTTCGGCATGACCCGAACGTCAGGGTTCTGCTGGCGACAGATGCGGCGGGAGAGGGGATCAATCTTCAGCGTGCCCACCTGATGGTGAACTACGACCTGCCGTGGAACCCCAACCGGCTGGAACAGCGGTTCGGGCGGATTCACCGCATTGGCCAGACCGAGGTCTGCCACCTGTGGAATCTTCTCGCAGAGGACACCCGCGAAGGCAATGTCTACCGGACGTTGCTGGACAAGCTTGAAACCGAGCGGCAGGCGTTGGGCGGGCAGGTCTTCGACGTGCTCGGACAAGTCCAGTTCGAGGGCCAGCCCCTGAGGGACCTCTTGGTCAGCGCGATCCGCTATGGGGAGAAGCCGGAAGTGCGAGCCCATCTCGACACAGTGGTTGCCCAGGCACTGGACCGTGACCGGCTGGCTGGGCTAATGCACCAGCACGCGCTGGCCCAGGACGCCATGGATGTCAGCCGACTGCATGCCGTGCGCGAGGCGATGGAACGCGCGGAGGCGCGTCGGCTTCAGCCCCATTTCGTCGAATCTTTCTTTCTGGAGGCGTTCAAGCAGCTTGGTGGATCGGCGAGGCAACGGGAACCGAGGCGGTATCAGGTCTCTTGGGTGCCGGCGGCCGTGCGGAGTCGCGCTGGCGAAATTGGAACGCGAGAGCCTGTGTCCGCCCGCTACGAGCGCATCGTGTTCGAGAAGGAACTGGTGGCTCCGCGAGGACAACCGGTGGCGGCATTCGTCTGTCCAGGGCATCCCCTCTTGGACGCGGTGCTCGACCTGACCTTGGAACGGCACCGCGCTCTTCTGAAGCGAGGTGCCGTCTTGGTTGACGAGGTAGACCACGGTCTCGACCCAAGAGTTTTGGTTCACCTTGAGCATTCCGTGTTCGATGGTCTGCCCACGCGGGCGGGACGGAAGCGGGCCATCTCGAAGCGGACGATCTACCTCGATATCGGACCGGAGGGGGTGCGCGGCCATCTCCGGCAAGCCCCTTACTTGGACCTTCGTCCGCTTGCGCCAAGCGAGCCACAGCCTGACGAAATCCTCAGCCGTTCGGAGTGCGCATGGATCGGTCGGGAGATCGAGACCCGGGCGCAGACATACGCGGCGGAGAGCGTGGTACCGGAACATGTGAACGAGATCCGCGAGACCAGAACGGTTGCTATCGACAAGACCGAGGCGGCGGTCAAGGATCGGCTCACGAAGGAAATCTCGTATTGGGACCATCGCGCCG
This sequence comes from Gammaproteobacteria bacterium, assembly GCA_028819075.1. Lineage (NCBI taxonomy): Bacteria > Pseudomonadati > Pseudomonadota > Gammaproteobacteria > Gammaproteobacteria bacterium. The sequence goes on along the minus strand of JAPPMM010000044.1, from coordinate 7,172 downwards.
AAGATCTGAAGCTCCGCGAAAGGGCGGGCCGCCCAAACTCCCGGTTAGACTCGGGCGAGGCCGCGACACGCGCCGATCAGTTGCAGAAGAGGTTGCAAAGGCGGCTCGGGGAACTGTCGTTGGAGCGCCACATCTCGACTGGGCAACCGTCTGTACTTGGGGGTACGCTGGTGGTCCCCAAGCGACTCTTGGACAAGATCGCCGGTCGCAGAGAGGAGAAGATGAACGTAACCGACACGCAGGCCATCGCGGCGCGCGCACGCGCCATCGTCATGGATGTCGAGCGCGGTCTGGGCTTCGAGCCCACCGACAGGGAGTTCGACAAGCTGGGATACGACATCGAGAGCCGAGTGCCTGACACCGGCCGACTCAGGTTTATCGAAGTCAAGGGCCGGGTTGAGGGGGCTCCCTCGATTACCGTGACTCGCAACGAGATCCTGTTCTCGCTCAACAAGCCCGACGACTACATCCTCGCCATCGTTGAGTTCCGAGCGACAGGGGGCCACAAGATCCACTACCTGCGCCGCCCATTCGGTCGTGAACCCGATTTCGGCGCAACCGGCGTCTTGTACGATTTCGCTGATCTGCTGGCACGGGCGGGCGAGCCGTCCTGAGAAGTCGCTCTGGACCTTGGCGAGAACGCCACGTCGAACGCGAATGCGCGTTTCCGTGCGCATCGGGCGGCTGAAATGCAACTACCAATGCGCCTATTCCCATTACTCGCGCGATTTCGGCGAAACCGGACAACGAAATGCGGTCGAAATGCGAAATCCGCATTCCAGCACGCGTTCTCACCGAGCCGGTTGAGGGGGGCCGCTCTTGGAATGCCGAACACCGAAACGCCACAGCCTTGGCGGACGGCCTCATGCGCTGGCCATCGGCGGGAGGCTCTTGAGGAAGGCCCACGCGATGCACTGCTCAAGCTCCCCCAGCCATCCGACGGCCTCGCCGTGGACGGCCAGCGCCGGTAGCAAACCCATAATCACCCACGGTCGGTCCGGCAGGTAGTCGCGGAAATCGCTCGGGTCGCATTCTTCGCTCATCCAAGGGGAGGCCGCCACCGTTTCGCGCCATGCGCGCCGCGGGCCGTCCCCACCGCCTTCTGCCACCGCCAGCACCGCTACGGGCTGTTCGTCCGGGGCGACGATGCGCGCTTTCAGGACGCGCGGGCCGTGCTCATGCTGGAGCACGTGCAGCCGCCAAGGATCGTCCCGATGCCGCAAAGGCGCGGGGGTCTCGAACGCCGCCGCCCCCGCGATCAGCCGTCCGTACGCGCGCGTCATGCTATCGGTCAGCCCGGAACAATCCGATTCGCGGTAGTACGCCGTATTCGCGTTCCAGTGTTCAACCCTCATGCGATGTCGTGCTGCTTGATCCAGTCCTGAAGGGCATGGTCGATCCGTGTCTGCCAGCCTCGTCCCCCGGCACGGAAGTGATCGATCACATCCTGGGACAACCGGATGGTGGTGGACACCTTCGGACGTGCCTTGGGCGGACGTCCCCGGCGCACCGGCACCTTAGCGAACTTCTCCGGCCAGCCGTCCTTCGAGAGGTCGGGCGCGGTATCGGGATCAGAACCTCGGGCCGTAGAGTTGTCGTTCTCGTTCATTGGCTTTCCTCATGCTGATGACCCTGCGAATATCGCCACGGGGCGTCCAGACGAGGACCACCATCACCTCGTCGAGAAACCCGATGGTGATGAAGCGCGCCTCGCCGTAGTCCCGGCGGTCGTCCTCGACGGTCAGCGTCGCGCCCGTGAACACCGCCGTGGCCCACTCCATGTCCAGACCACGTGCCGCCAGAGTGTGCGCGCGTTTCGCGTCGTCGAACTCGATCCGCATTGGATTAATGTTACTACGAAAAACCGCTTGTCAAGGAGGAATCAAGCTCGGTCGGTCCGTCCATATGCTCGCCATTTGGCCCCATCTTCCGTCCGAATCGGCACGGCAGACTAAAATGCGAGGCAGCGGCAAGAGTGGCAGATCGTGCACTCCCAGTTGAACTTAGGAGATTTCTTGCCGCGATTTCACATCGCGTTTTGGGGGATTTGGGAGCAGGAGGTCGCCGGTTCGAATCCGGCCGCCCCGATTGGAGCTACCGCGAGGTCGGAGGCGGGATCGGGCCGTCGGACGCGCCGCACCCGCACGCCCTCCAGTTTCCGAGTTCGCGGAGCACGCCGAGCCGACGGTTCAGAGTCCGGTTCACCTGCACTCCGCGCAGCGACCAAAGAGAATCAACTCGTGGCCGTCGACCTCGAAGCCCTCGGGCGCCAGCTCCTCGACTTCATCCGGACACCTGTGGATGTCGAACGCCAGATCGCAGGAACGGCAGAGGAAGTGGTGGTGATGGGGACGCTCGGCCAACTCGTACCGAAGCCCGCCGCCGGGAAGCTCCACTTGCGACAACCATCCGTCATCCGCGAGGGCTTTCACGTTCCGGTAGACGGTGGCCAGCCCGAGGGACGGCACGATCCGCTGGCCGTGCTCGAGGACTTCGTCAGGCGTAAGGGGGCGCCCGACGCTCATGAACACGCGGCGGATCGCCCGGCGCTGACGGGTATCTCGTTGCATCGTCAGCCGCCGCGATCCGAGTGCTCCTCGTCGGCGCATACCGCACACGAGTCCGTTTGGCAGACCCTGGCACTTTGCACGAGCGCGCCTGCCAGGACCAGGCTGCCGGCAGCCGATGTCACGGTCTCGGGCAGCGGTTCGAGCCAGCCGGCGAGGGATGCCGCCCAGAACGCGGCCCCTCCGGCGAACGCGAGGATCACGGCAGTGTTCCTGCGGGCCGGGCCCAGCGCGAGCATGGCCGCGCCGAGCAACACCGTACCCGCCCACACCGCGCGTTCGACGCCCTCGGAGAGCGCGAGCGCGGGTGCCGCCGCGACCAGGAACGGCGTAAGCGCGCAGTGCACGCCACACCAGGCCGCGGCGCACGCCGCGAGTCGTGACCCGGAGGCCAGATGCGCGTTGGACGGGACGGTTGCGAGGAAGTGCTTTATGGTGGTCACATCGGCGACTGGGGCGCGAAAACAGTGAGTTCCTGACCTATAATGATAATCAATTCTCATCTCTTCGTCACGAGGCTGCTGCCATTGCCGCATGCCGTGAAGCCGGTCCCTGGACCGGCCCGTAGCTGACGCAGGGGTTTTCCCGGCGCCGGCACCAGCCGTCGCTCCCATGACCAACTCCCCCTGCGTCGCGCCAAGACGCGACGGACGTTGACATCGGGCGGCAGCGGCCCGTAACATTGGGGCGATTTTGAGCAGTTGGACGTCGTGGGGCCGGATGTTCCGGGTCTCGGCGGCCACCAAACAGGCCGCGGGTGAGCGCGGGCAAGGAGCGCGGGATGCGTACCACCGGTACGGTGAAGTGGTTCAATGATGCGAAGGGCTTCGGGTTCATTACGCCCGAAGGCAGTGATCGGGACTGCTTCGTACACCACTCGGCCATCCAGGTCGACGGGTATCGTTCGTTGACCGAAGGGGAACGGGTCGAATTCGACATCGTCCAGGGGCAGAAGGGCCCCGCGGCGGAGAACGTCGTCAAGATCTAGGGGCCTCGCCCCTTTCCCAAAGAGGCGCCCGTAGCTCAGCTGGATAGAGCAACGGACTTCTAATCCGTAGGTCCCAGGTTCGAGTCCTGGCGGGCGCGCCTCATCTTGTTTTCCGTCGGCCGAAAGGCGGTCGGAGAGCGTCCAGCTTCCGGGTTCTCGTCCGCCTCGAGCGGGGTGGACGAGGGTCCGGTCCCGTGTACGCGCCGTGGTTTACGCGCATCGGGCCCCGGATTACCTTTCGTCGCTCGTTTGGGAGGCACCCTTCGAATCAGAGCGGTGAGGCCGGCGACCCTCGTGATCCCGCCGACCTCTCATGTGGTGGGCGTAGCTCAGGTGGTTAGAGCGCCAGGTTGTGGCCCTGGAGGTCGCCGGTTCAAGTCCGGTCGCTCACCTTAGCTTCTTGTCCCGGGCGAGGCTCGCGGAGCAGGCCTCTGGCCCCCGCAGGGATCTCCGCAGGTGTCGGAACCGGGCCGACCACCCTCAAGGCAGGCGCATTCCATGCCCGGAGCCGGCTTGGCACGTCGCGAACGGATCGCCGTTCGCATCATGCCGGATCACGACAGCCTCGCCGCCGAGGTTGCCGGGCGAATCGCGGTTCTCATCCGCGAACGCAGTAGCGAAGGCCGGCATGCGGTTCTCGGCCTGGCGACCGGCTCCACCCCCGTCGGCGTTTACCGGGAGCTCATCCGCCTCCACCGCGAAGAGGGTCTGGACTTCTCGAATGTAGTGACGTTCAACCTCGACGAGTACTTCCCGATGCGGCCAGGGAGCGTGCACAGCTACCATCGCTACATGCGGGAACACCTCTTCGACTTCGTCAACATCCCGCCCGGAAACCGCCACATCCCCCGGGGCGATCTGGCCGAGGCCGAGGTGGAGGACCATTGCCTGGACTTCGAACGCCGCATTCGCGAGGCCGGGGGGATCGACCTTCAGATTCTCGGAATCGGCCGCAGCGGACACATCGGCTTCAACGAGCCGGGTTCCCGGCGCGAGTCGCGCACGCGGTGCCTGTATCTCGACGCCGTAACGCGGGCCGACGCGGCCGGCGACTTCTTCGGCGAGGAGAACGTGCCCTCCCGCGCGATCACGATGGGGGTGGAGACCATTCTGGAGGCGCGCGAGGTGATCCTGCTGGCGACGGGGGAGCACAAGGCCGAGATCGTGCGACGCGCCGTCGAGGGGGAGGTGCACGCCGATGTCGCCGCCACCTTCCTGCAGCAGCATCCTCACGCGACGGTGTACCTCGATCCGCCCGCCGCCGGCGAGCTGACGCGCATCCGCACGCCCTGGCTGGTGAGCGACGTGGAATGGACCCCGCACCGCGAAGTGGAGGCGGTGGTCTGGCTCAGCCGGCGCTCGGGCAAGCCGATCCTCCACCTTTCCACCGACGACTACCGCGAGCACCACCTCGGGTCGCTGGTGTCCCGGCACGGGTCGGCCGAACCGCTCAACGGCGAGGTATTCAACGCGCTGATCTCCAAGATCCGCGGTAAGAGCCGTTTGCCGCGCGGCCAGAGGATGCTCGTCTTCTCGCCCCATCCCGACGACGACGTGATCTCCATGGGCGGGCTGTTGCGCAAGCTGGCCGAGAACGGCAATCGCCTGACCGTCGCGTACATGACCTCGGGCAACATCGCCGTGTTCGACCACGAGATCCGCCGCTATCTCGACTTCATGCGACGCACCGCCGACGTCATCGAGCTCGGGGACCGCGAGACCCTGGGGGACGTTCTCCACCGGGTGGAGAGGGAACTTGCGCTCAAGGAGCCCGGGGAGGGGGACCCGGTCGTGGTGCAGCACCTGAAACGCGTCATCCGCGAGAGCGAGGCGGTGGCCGGCATCCAGGCCCTGGGGCTCTCAAGTGATTGCGCCCGCTTTCTGAACCTGCCCTTCTACCAGACGGGAACGGTCAGAAAGAACCCGATCACGCAAGCCGATGTCGCGATCGTGGCCGCTCTGCTGGAGGAGGTGCGTCCGTCGATGGTGTTTGCCGCGGGTGACCTCTCCGACCCCCACGGCACCCATCGGATGTGCCTGGAAGCCGTGGAGCGGGCACTGGAACGCTACACCGGCGAAGCGCCCTGGCTATGGCTCTACCGCGGGGCCTGGCAGGAGTGGACCGTGAACGAGGCCACCGTGCTGGTCCCCCTCTCGGAGGGGGAACTGCGGGCCAAGGTGCAGGCGATCTTCAGGCACGAGTCGCAGAAGGACTCCGCACCCTTTCCGGGGCCGGATGCGCGGGAATTCTGGCAGCGGGTCGTCGACCGCAACCGGGGCACGGCCGATTTCCTTCGCTCGGTGGGGCTGCCGGCCTACCGTGCCATGGAAGCGTACCTGACCCTGCGCCGGGGACACCGCGTCGAAGCGCATGAAATACCCACCGCATCGCTGGCGGAAGACATGGTCCCCGCAGCCAGGGCGAAACGGCAACTCCTGGCCGCGGCTCGCGGAGGCGCAGTCCCGGAATCCGAACCCGCCGGCAACCCCTGAACGCGGGTTGACTCGCCTGGCAAGAGGGGTTACGATCGTACGCTCCCGAAGCGACGGCGGTGCCGCGCTTGCGGGAGTCCATGATTCCGGCAGCCCGTACATGGTGCCGGAGCTTTTTGAAAATTGGGGTTTCGAGGAAGTGAGGCGGGCCCCTTTCGCGTGCAGGCGCTACGTCCTGCCGCGTCGTCTTCCCGGGCACTTGCCCGAGGAGGACAGGGGTTCAAGCAACGTAGATTCCGAACGGACGATCTACGAGATCGGCGTTCGATTAGGAGCTGTTCGAGCTTTCTTTTTTTTACGGAGAGTTTGATCCTGGCTCAGGACGAACGCTGGCGGCGTGCCTAATACATGCAAGTCGAACGAGGACCAGGTGCTTGCACCTGGAACCGAGTGGCGAACGGGTGAGTAACACGTGACCAACCTGCCGTCAGGTGGGGGACAACCTGGGGAAACCCGGGCTAATACCGCATGATATCCGCGTCCCGCATGGGATGCGGACCAAAGGGGGCCTCTGCTTGCAAGCTCCCGCCAGGCGAGGGGGTCGCGGCGTATCAGCTTGTTGGTGAGGTAACGGCTCACCAAGGCGATGACGCGTAGTGGGTCTGAGAGGACGACCCGCCACATTGGGACTGAGATACGGCCCAGACTCCTACGGGAGGCAGCAGTAGGGAATATTGCGCAATGGTCGAAAGACTGACGCAGCGACGCCGCGTGTGGGAGGAAGCCTTTCGGGGTGTAAACCACTGTCAGGTGGGAAGAATCACGCTCGTCCAAACAGGGCGGGCGTCTGACGGTACCATCAGAGGAAGCGCCGGCTAACTCCGTGCCAGCAGCCGCGGTAAGACGGAGGGCGCAAGCGTTGTTCGGAATCACTGGGCGTAAAGCGCTCGCAGGCGGTCCCTTAAGTCCGCCGTGAAACTCCGGGGCTCAACCCCGGACTGGCGACGGATACTGGGGGACTGGAGACTGGTAGAGGCTAGCGGAATTCTTGGTGTAGCGGTGGAATGCGTAGATATCAGGAAGAACACCGGTGGCGAAGGCGGCTAGCTGGGCCAGTTCTGACGCTCATGAGCGAAAGCGTGGGGAGCAAACAGGATTAGATACCCTGGTAGTCCACGCCGTAA
>JAPPMM010000042.1 GCA_028819075.1 Gammaproteobacteria bacterium | reverse complement strand
CGAGAGCTCAAGCGCGGCCGGTCGGGTCGGTTTGGGGAGCCAGCATCGGAAGCGCTGCGGCTGCTGTTAGCCCCCGCCGTGCCGATGAGCCTGGTGGAGCTCTTCTACCGGTAGGTGGACGCTGGCGCGTCTGCCATTTTGTCAGGCTCCCGGCGCAGGCTGGCTCTACGCAGCAGCCTTCGTCTGCCAAAACGGCAGAGTGCCCAGGCTCAGATCGCCTGCTCCAGCACGATGCGCCGCACCCCCTCCTCGAGCCGCTCCAGGTAGTCGTCCAGGTGCTCGGCCGCGATGGGGTTGCCATGGATGGGCGCCACCCACGACACGTCTCGCTCCGAGAACATCTCCCGCAGCACCCCCATGAGCACGGCCGGATCCGCGTAGCGAAGCCAGATCAGCGTGTCGCGGTGGAAGGTGTAGATCTCCTCGCTGCGGAAGCCGTCGGGCAGTTGGCGGGAGGTCAGCCCGGTCTCGTCGTCCGCATGGTGGTAGCCGAAGCCGTCCGCGACGAAAAGCACGCGCGAAGCGCGGTCATAGATCCACGAGGTGTGGGATCGGTCGGCCAGCGGCGGGTCCAGAAAGTCGATCTCGCGCCCGGCCACCTCCAGGCTTCCCCCGATCCGGCTGCGGCGCGCGTACGGAAGCCCCTGGATCTCCGGCTCGCCGGAGGAGGCCACGATCTCGAAGTCGCCCCAGCGACGCAGGAACGCGGGGATGTTGCCCGAGTGCGGATAGTCCGAGTGGGACAGCACCAGCGAGTGGATTCCTTCCCCGGCGGTGGCGCGCGAGATCCGGCGCACCAGGCTCTCGCGATGATAGAACGAGCCCGAGTCGATAAGGATGTTCTGTTCCTCCGCGCGGATCAGGAACACGCTCACGTGGACGTTGCGGCCCCCGCCGAGCGGGTAGTTCTCGGCAATCCAGGACACATCCCGCGTGAGCGCCACCTCCGGATCTGCGCCCAGCGCCGTGACCGTCCGCCGATCCTCGCCCATGGCCCCGCTCACAACACCCCCGTCCGGCCCCCGGTCGCCACCCGCTCCACGACGTCCTTCATCATTTCGAAGTAGCGCGGCACGTCTTCCCGGATCACGGGCCCGTGCGCGGAGGCGATCATGCGCGGGCGATATGTCTCCAGCACCAGATCGATCTCCTTCTGCGTGCGCGCCACATCCACGTACCGCATCCAGAACATGACGCGCCCGTGGAACTCCGCGTAGCGGTCCTCGTCCACGGGGGAGAGGAACTCGTCCGCAAACAGGAGCCCCTCCCCGTCCATCAGCGGCAGCCCCATCCAGTCGACCGGCAGGAGCATCCCGGAGGTTTCCTCGGTCATCCACATCGACATCGCCGCGTCCAGGAAGACGGCGTCGTGGAAGTGCAGCCGCATCCCGCCCAGGTCGAGCGAGTCCCCCGGACCCACCTTGTGCGCGTCCTCGAGGTGGTAGAGTTCGTGGGTGCGCCCGAAGCGGGGCGCGACCAGCTTCGCCCCGGGATGGCGCTCCATTATGCGGAAGGTGTTGCCCGCGTGGGGAACGTCCGGGTGCGAAAGTGCGAGATAGTCGAGATCGCGACCGTCCAGCACCGCTTCCAGATCCGCGAGAATTCGCTCCGTCGCGGCCGGTGAAAGGGTGTCGAAGAGGAGCGTCCGCTCTCCGGCGAAAAGGAAGGCGTTCTGCGGAACGTGAATCTCGCGCCCGGGGCGATACCAGTGGGCTCCGCGGTCGACCAGGGACTTCGCGATCCCCGGCCGATCCGGCCCGAATTCCTGAATCCAGTGGATCCCGGGATGTATTTCTCTGGGCATGGCGCGCCTCGTGGGAGATGACGCCTCTTCGGCGAGAGGCACTCGCGAAGGTGTTGCGGTGGAAGCGCCAGCGCCAGAGGCCGTGTCGAGGCTGGCTCGGCGCCTGCAGCCGACGAAAGCGCTATCGGCGCCCGCCCGGAATCCGTCGCCAGGCACGGTCCGTGGGGCCAAACCGCGCTGCCTCCGTGCGCCCTGGCGCCCGGGTGGCGCGGATCCCCGCGACCAGCAGCGCACAGATCGAGGCCAGAACCAGAGCGGCTGCGGCCGGGAATCCTGCGTGTGACGGCTCGCCGGCCGGAGCAGCCGGCTCGAAAACCGGTACCCGCTCCCAGTCCACCTGCGGGATCGGGGCGGCTGCGAACAGAATCGGCAGGAAATGAGCCTTGAGGCGCTCGTGGTATCGCCGGACCGCGTCCTGGTAGGCGAGCTGGCTGGCCAGATCCGTGGCGGCGAGCCGGTCGAGGGCGAGCCGGGTCGCCAGCGGAGGCACCAGCAGGGACCATCGGCGGGCCCATTCATCCCGCTGCGTCAGGACATCGCGGTAGGCCAGGGAGGCGTCCCGGGCGGCCTGGTCGCCCCGGTGATTCATCGCGTAGTACCATGCCCACGTAAACTCGTCCTCCGGGACGGTCTGGCCGCTCCACTCCGGGTAATCCTTGTAGAAGTCTTCCATCGTCTCGGACGGCGGAAGGTCCCACGCTTCGTGGTATCCCTGGCGCTGGCGCACGGTCAGCTCCAGCGCCTCGGGCACCGGGTGCAGGACCGCGTTTGCCAGGCTCAGGACCGCGGGAGCCAGGAAGGTGAGCGCCACCCACGCGCCCACCAGGACCATCGCGTTGGCGGTAGAGGAGCGGCGCCGGGTCGCGACCCCCAGGCAGAGTGCGAACCAGAAAAGGGTGTGGAGTGCGATCAGCGCGGCGGCCCAGCCCGCGCGGCCCCCGCCGTCGATGCCCGTCGGGGATGCCCCGATAAGCGGCGCCTCGACCAGCGATGCCCCGGCCAGGGCCAGCGCCGTGACCAGGCCTCCCACGAGAATCATGCGCGCGCCGATCTTCGCGGCGAGCAGCCGCCGGGGTCGGGCGAAGAGCCGCGCCATGTCCCAGGTGCCGCGCTCGCGCTCGCCCGAAACGATGTCGTAGGTGACGGCAATGACGAAGAGCGGAATCAGCGCGATGAGCACAAAGGCCAGATCGAGCTTCCCCGCCGCCGCGAGGCGCGGATTCAGCGTCTCCTGCTCGTAGAGCTGTCCTTCGAGCGCCAGCAGGCGAATGCGCAGGTTGGCCGACTCGACCTCCGTCCTGCCGCTTGCGAGCGCCGACAGTCGGGACAACGGCTGTGATGCCGGAAGGGCCAGGTAGTACAGCAACTCGCCCGCTTCGGTCGTCGGAGGATAGCGCGAAACCAGATGGGCGAGCTGGTCCCGGTAGGCGGTTTCGGCCGCTGCCGCGGCGTCTTCGGCGGCCTGGATTCTCCGGTTCCCCTGCCAGCCCGCATGGACTCCGAGCAGCAACAGAAGAACCGCCGCGACCGTGACGCCGCCGGAGCGCATCACCCTGGCGAGTTCAAGTCGTATCAGGCGTGTCCACGCTGTGGCGCCTGAGGACTTCACCTGGCGGCTCTCATCTCGACAGCCGGTCCACCCCCACGCGCGGCAGCCGCTTGCGGCCCAGCCCGAGGCCCGCGAGCGGAAGGGCGATCCACAGCCCGAGCGCGGCCAGCGAAAGAGGCCGATCGGCCAGGACCCGGCGAAGCGAAGGCAGGTCCGACCGAAAGACCGGGAATTGTGTCCAGTGCTGGCGCGCAAGACGCTGAGCGCGGTCGTTCTCGTAGTGGATCTCGTGGGTGTGGAGGTCGTTCAGCCGCTGGATGATGGCATAGCGATGAGCTTCGGCCTGCGACCGGAACGCCTCCACTGCCTCCGGACCGGTTCCCGCCGCCGCCATCGACAGGTCCCGCGCCGCCAGGTGGGGAGAGAGCAGCCCCAGCCACGCCATGACCCGGTCCTGCCGGCGATGGACGGCGAGCAGTTCCTGATGTTGTTCCTCGTTGATCCGGCTGGTGGCCGCCTCCCCCTCGCGGCTTACGACGCCTGCCCAGTTGATCGGAAGCTCCTCGACCGACGCCACCTGGTAGCGCGCCAGGTATTCGTCGCGCAGGGCGCCGAAAAAGGGATCGTCCGGGTTATGGCTGTCTCCTACCTGCTTCTGCGCCTGCTCCACCTGGGCGGTGAACTCGGCGCGCGACGGCATGGGATGAAGCGCATTCGCCAGGGAGGCGCTCAGGCGTGGAGCCGCAACGCACAGCACGACCCAGATGGCGACGAGCCGGGCCAGAGCGGCTCGGGAAGAAGCGCTGCGAGACGAGACCCAGACGGTCAGGAGCACCCACCCGGCAAGATACGCCGCGTAGGTTGCCGCGAGCGCCAGTATCCGCGCGATGGAGGACTGGTCTCCACCTCCGGCGGCGATGAATGCGGCCGTGACCAGCGCGATCGGAAGGGCCGCCACCACGGCCGCCGCCCCGACGCCCAGCGCCTTCCCGGCCATGATCCGGGCCGGCGTCGCGCCCTGGGCCAGAATGAGCGGCAGAGTGCCCTTCTCTCTTTCTCCGCTTACCGACGCGAATCCTGCCGCTACGATCAGCACCGGCAGGAGCAGGCCCAGCACGGCGGCCGGCGTGAGACGTCCGAAACTCAGCATCGCCGTCGCGTGTCGCGCATCGCCGAAGCTGGCGGTGTTCTGGCGGTGCCCCTCCAGGAAGAGCGACGTCCCCGCGAAGGCGCCCACCCCCGGGTCGAAGAACGCCAGGGGCGCCTCCTCGCGGAAGACCAGGAACCCGTAGTGGATCACCCGGTGCGGATGACGTTCCGGCTGCTGCGCCCACTGCCGGTCGACCACCGCCTGGTAGCGTGCACGCTGTTCCGCTTCGCTCGCGGCGTGATGCCGCGCTGCGAGGACGGACACGATCCCCAGAGCGGCGACGAGCCCCAGCAGGAACACGAAGTAGCGATCCTCGCGCATCGCACCCACCTGCCGGCGCGCGATCAGAAGAATGTTGCTCATTGTGCCGCCGATGCGCCTCAGTCCGCGCCCCGCACCCGGCCCAGCCCGACCCCCGCGCCCGCGCCCACCAGGACAAGGAGTCCGCCCAGGACCGTGAGCGGAACACTCGCACGGTGTGCCACATCGGCGCCTTCCTCGTCCGTGAGGTGGAACTCCGGCACGTTCGGAAGGACGCTGGCGTCCATCTGCTCGCCGGCGAGGATCGCGGGCACGAAGAACCCGCGCCATTGCTCGGCGAACGCCCGTACCTGCGACTGGAAGCCCGCGAAGCGCGCGTCGCCCGTCCCCGCGGCGTCGATGAGCACCTCCTGGGCCAGCAGCGCCGGCGACAGGAACCGGTAGCGCCGCACCAGGGCGATCTGGTCGGCTCGGCGCGCATCGTGTTCGCCCGTCACTTCCTCGAGGCGGCTGTTCACGGCGTCCGTGGCGGCCCAAGCGAGCGCGCCCAGGCCGGGCTCCTCGGCCACCACGCCCTCGACCATCTCGGGATGGTCCTCCAGGTAGCGGGCGAGCAGTTCGCTTCGTTGGTTCACGGCGTCGTTGGAGGCCTCGCGCTGGGCGGTGACCATTTGAACGCGCGACGGCAGCGGGTGCAGCAGGCCCGACGCAATGTTGATGGCGGCCGGAAGCACTACCACCAGGACCAGCCACGCCCCCACCAGAACCGTGGCGTTCCACGCGGACGATCGGCGCAGGCTGTTCACCCACGCCGCGAGCACGAACCAGAAGAGCGCGTAGGTGACCACGGTGGCGCACCACAGGAGCACCCGGCCCGGCGAGCCGAACCCGCCCGTGACCAGAATCCCGAGCAGCGAGGCCGCCAGCACCATGCCCACCACCACCAGCGCGCGGAAGGCCAGCTTCGCCGCCACGACGCGGCGGGCCGACACCGGCTGAGAGAGCGTCAGGGCGAGGGTCCCCTGCTCGCGTTCCTCGGAAAGCACGTTGAAGCTGAGCGCCAGAACCAGAAGCGGCAGCAGGTAGATCACCACGAAGGCCAGGTCGAAGCGGCCGACCATGAGGTTGAGGGGGTTCTCGACCTCGCCGTTCTGGTGGAACGACGATTCGTTGGTGTAGATGTTGACGTCGTAGTAGTAGGGCAGGAGGTCGCTCTGACCGACCGCAAGCGCCGTCAGGGGACCGGGCGCCAGCACTGCGGTATGGCTGCCTCGTGCCCCGCCAAGGACGTTCGGGGAGCGGGGATCGGAGAAGCGCGAAGCCGGCTCGGCGCCGCCTGCGATGGCGGCCAGCTCCTGCTCGATCGCGCGGGCGCGCTCGACGTTGCCGGTCTGCACGGTCTCCACCGTGCGCTCCTGAAAGCGCATCCAGACCACCCCGTTGGCCAGCGCGTAGACGAGAAGGACGGCAAAGAGCCCGAGCACGATGCGTAGCGCCCGGTCGGCCATGAGCAGGCGCCATTCGTTTCGGAGGACGGTGCGCGCGGTCATGCTACCCCACCTCCGCGCGCCGGACCCGCACCGAAGCGGCCACGACTGCCCCGACCAGCCACGTCCCCAGAACCAGGATCGACAGGATGCGGTTGCCCAGCACCCAGCCCAGCGTCGGGGCGGCGTACTCGAGCGGCGGCGTCTCTTCCCACAGTTCGGGCCCTGCCAGGTAGGTGTCGCCCGTGCGGGAGTTGTCGGCCAGATCACCGTTCATCCGCCGCATCAGATCGCGGCGGTACGCCTCCGCGGCGGTGGCGAAGTGCCGGTGCTGTTCGACATCGGTCCCGGCCAGCCCCATGGAGAGTGTGCGCACAGCCAGCAGCGGCGCGACCACCGCGAGAGCTTCGTGCACGACGCCCTGCCGCTCGAAGGTGTCCCACAACGCGCCGTAGTTGCGGTCGAAGATGCGG
>JAPPMM010000041.1 GCA_028819075.1 Gammaproteobacteria bacterium | reverse complement strand
GCGGTCCCCGGCCAGCAGCAGCATCGCCGGTCCGGGAAGCTCCTCGGTGGCGAATCCAAGACCCGCGATCAACGCGCGGCCACGGAGCGTCCGCACGCCGCGCGCCTCCTCGGCCGCGAGCGCCCAATCCCCGCGCGACGGAACCCCCCGCTCAAGTTCCTGCATCGCGAATAGGCCGCCGTTGCGGAGGCCCGGGATCGGCGCGTCCAGTGCGGGAAGCAGCCGGTGAAGGAGCCGGATCGCCGTGTGCCGTCCATCCGCCTCCAGTGCCTTGCCGCACACGGCTTCGACCTGATCGGCCGACAGGTTCCGATACTCGACCGGGTTGTGCTCGGTGGGGCCGCACACCGCCGCGCACCCGTTTCCCCACGGCACCACGATCAGCACTGGCGCGGCACGCCGCCCGGACCGCGCCCGGAACATGGCCCTGAGGTCCGCAATCCGGGGCCGCCCGTCCCAAGCGACGATGACGACTTCGAGCGCAAGCGGGCCGCGCCCGAGATGGAGCTTGGCCCGGCGGTCTCCGACGGTGACGGGACGGGGTTCGAGATGGTCGAGCATGGGCGGGGAGCTGGCGGTTCGGGGTCGAGGGCAACGATTGAAGGCAGTCAAACTAGAGACGATCCGACGACGGGGCGAACTCCGCGACGGTTTACCTTTCTCCTGCGCTCCAAGTGGCGCCGAACCCGGTTCTCCGGTAGAGTCAATGACCATGAGCATCAAGGCGAAATACAAGGATGGGGTGTTCACTCCCTTGGAGGAGGTCGAGAGCCCCGCGCCGGGCGAGGTCTATCGGGTCTTCTCCGAGAGCGAGTTGAAGCGGCTCGCGGCGGACGTACCGTGGCTCAAGGGTTCGGAGCGCAGCTTCGAGTTCTGGGAAAACGAGGAGGATGCGGTCTACGACAGCCTATAGGCAGGGCGACATCGTTCTCGTCTCCTTCCCCTTCACCGATCTCACTTCATCCAAGAGACGCCCCGCCTTGGTTCTGTCACCGGATTCCTTCAACGCGACCGGACGGGACTTGGTGCTGGCCGCCATCACCTCGCACATCACGGATGACCCGAACGCCGTTCGTCTTCGGCGCGGCGACTTCGCCGAGGGTGGACTCCCCAAGGCGTCGATGGTGAAGACGACCAAGCTGTTCACGATGCACTCAACGCTCGTCGTCAAGTGGATCGGCGCTCTCCGGACCGGGAAGATGGAGGAGGTCCTGCGGACGGTGCGCGGGTTCTTCGCCTGAGGCCGTGGGCATGGCCCGAAGGGCCGACCACGTTGGAAGCCCGCGAAGCGGTCACCGAAGACACCTTGCTGAAGCTCCTTCCTCGATCCGTATCGCCGGTGGTCGGCCGTATCGGCGGCTCGGTCTTCCGCGTCTGGCGAAACCCGGTCCGGGCAGGCACCGTACAGGTT
Organism: Gammaproteobacteria bacterium; assembly: GCA_028819075.1. Lineage (NCBI taxonomy): Bacteria > Pseudomonadati > Pseudomonadota > Gammaproteobacteria > Gammaproteobacteria bacterium. The sequence continues at coordinate 1,929 of JAPPMM010000041.1, read as the reverse complement.
GCAGGCAGCCTCGTCCCGAGTGCGTATTTTCCGCCGGGCAAGCTGCGGACCGGGAGCGTGTTCGCCCAGCGTCCCGGCGCTCCGACTGGTACGGCCGCACTGGAGTGTGAAAACGACGCGAGGGGTCATTTCACACTTTGGCCCTCCGGCGATTCACAGGGCGGCGGGACGCGCATCCGACGCGCCCGCAAGGTTCTGCGGCCATGCGGCCCGCCCGCCCGTTGCCGGACGGGCCACACGGGCCGTGGCGGGAGCAACCCCCCTCGCCGAAGGCTCGGTGCGGCGTAGCGGCGAGTGTGTCTTCACAACTCGCCACCGCCTCCGGGGTTGCTCCCGAACCAGAGATCCCTTGCGGGAAGGCCATGCGCTCCGCCGGCTCGGGGTAGAGGAAGTCGGATTGACCGGAGCGGCCACGTCCGATTCGGAACCGGGACATCCCATGGGGACGGCGGACCCTCGTCGGCACGGCGACCACTGCAAGTGCGTCGTCCATCCGGGCGACAGCCTGCAATCCGCGAACCCCGTCGGGAGCGGGGACCTATTACATTCCCATTCCCAAACGGGATTCCGTGCGACTTGAGACCAATTCGCGGGCGTCCGTGAGATCGGCCAACGATCCGTCCCCGACTTGACCAGCGTTCGCTCACACAGAGGCAACGGCGGCTCGCCGAACGCGACCACCGGAAGGAGGCCACCTTGAGCCAAGGGCCTGCCCGACCTACATCACCCACACACACCTCCGAAGCGGCAGCGCCCGACTCAGTATCCCGACTGCTGCACCATCTGGACGAGGTTCGGCAGGCGCGCAGTGCGGACTGCATTCGTCTCCTGGACGATGTGGATGGGATTCGACGGCGCCGTCAGCGCGAGTGCGTTCGTCTCCTTCAGGAGTTGACGCCGCACCTGCACGCGGCCCGTATGGTCGAGGGCGAACTGGACCGCCATCTCGCCCGCCGTTTCAACACCTTCCGCTACATCCGTGACGACGAACTCGGCCTCTCACGGATCATCGCCGATCTGCTTGATCCGGTCGGCGAGCACGGTCAGGGCACGACCTTTCTGGAAGCGATGCTGGCGCTGCTGGAGGTGGCTCCAGAGGCTTCTGATTCAGGCCGGTCCCGCCACACGGCTTCTGGCCGAGGCGGCAGAGCGGCGACTCTTGAGCGGCTTGCGGGTCGGCTTGGGTCCACCGCCGCCGACAAGATCCGGGTGAGGCAGGAACGGGGGGCCGGGGGCCGGTTCATCGACATCACGGTGGACATTCCGACCGACGACGGACACTTCTGCCTCGCATTCGAGAACAAGCCCTACGCAGGCGACCAACACAGACAATGCAGGGATTATCTGAAGTTCCTCGACAGGGAGTATCGCGGTCGCTTCCTCCTGGTCTATGTGCCGCCGCGCTTCCGGATGCCCGACGAATCCAGCCTTCCATGGAAGGATCGCGAGCGCTGGAAGAACCAATTCCGTGTGCTGCCCTATGTTGCCGACGATCCGCCCCTTGGCGACGATCCTTCCGACGGGGGCGGCGAGGCGCACGCGCAAGCTGCCTCTCGTGAGGATCATGCGTTTGTCGGGGCCGACCCACCTGATCACGATTGGGCGGCTGCCACGGATGACGCGGCTGTCGGTGACGGCACCTCACTCGCGGAGTGGTTTGGAACCTGCTCCACGGTCTGCGGTGCCGAGCGCCTGAGATGGTTCCTCAGAGAGGCGCAACTGTTCTGCCAGCACCATTTCGGAGAATCGACCATGACCGATACCGAAGCCCGCTACATCTGCGAATACCTCGACGAGACCCCGAAACACCTGCACGCGGCGTTCGCGGTGGCCCGCGCGTGGCCGGAAGTGAAGCACGATGTTTGCCGACGGTTCCTGGAGCACCTGAGGGACAGGGTCGAGGCGCGGTTCTCGGAGGAGATGCCGGAG